>NZ_JBHIPW010000088.1:0-5814 GCF_042196265.1 Bartonella sp. AP1QHHD | reverse complement strand
TCCCTCTCTCTCCGCCATACAATTTTCTCCTATGTATAACATATTGATTCTTTGTAATCTTTTTAAAGGTTCGGGAGCGTTAACAAAAGTTCGGGAATAGGATTTTCCAACATACCGTTACAAAGCTCATCTTTTTCCTCCAACATTCTCTAATAATTTTTTGAATTCTTTGAAATCCACTGTTTTAAATGTGCAAAGACATTCTCTATCGCCTCCATGAGGCGTGTAGAGCATTCCGTGATTAATATCCTTACTACTCCAGATTCTTTCAAGTAAACTTAAAAATCTAACTGTAGTTGCGATGTATGTTGTGGATAGAATACTCCGATGATAATATATGGATTTTTCGCTATTCTATGACTTTTAAACGTTGTTCCTAAAAAGAAATAAACGTCTTTTGTATTGGCAATATCGTCATAGTATTTTTGCTGAACTAGCTGAATTGCTTTCTCGTCGGATTCGACCTTTTTCCTGCAGTTCCAGTAAAGCTGACCTATTTCCCAATCTGCTATCATTAGCGTGCTATTAACATTTTTATCATCTGTAAATTCATATGAAAATTTGTAAGGCAATTGTTTTGTTCGTATAAAATTGTCCGTTTTTTCAAAAAGTGAACCCTGCCGGATTAACTCACAAACAACTTCTTCCCTTTTAGGATTCAGTATTGGATTAATCGGTTTAAAAACAAACTTTTTAATTCGTGATGGCTTAAAAATAGCCAGTGAAAATTCATTAGATTTTGCCCCTGCAATTACAGCATGTAAATCGGTGTATATCGTATTCTTAGCCAGTATTAAACGCTTACGTTCTTCCCAATCCCGTTTAGATGAAATGAACTCGCAAAGCTTAATATCTTCAATGTTACATGGCCTATAACTCTCTGGCCTATAATCTTTGGGATTTTTTTCAAGAGAAAGTTCTATCCATTGATATTTTTTGTATTTTGTTTTCAGAAAGCGGAATGGCGCTGGATAAATCCTAATCCAAGAACCATCTTCCTTAACGCCAGCAGTACACACTAATTCTATATACTTCGTAGAAGGTGTTGGATAAGTTTTCACCGTAATCAACACTCGTTCTTTTTTTATTACTGCCATATTTATTCTTTAGATATGTTTTATTTCATAGTTCCAATTCGGCAATTGAGTGAGGGTTAATGCGATTCGCCCTCGATGGCACATACATACATTAGCTTCAAAACAAGTAATTGCAATACGCTTATTATCTAAAAAAAGTTGATATAGCCTGCTGATTGCGTTGCTATTGTTCTTGAGAATTGTATTTTGATAATCTTCAAAAAGACATTCATAATCTTTTTGTGTATTGAGGTTCTGACGCTTTTCAGACACAATGCCCAATTCTGGGATATGCACATATTCAATACCAAACTTAGCCACGTTATTGGACAATTGTATTTGGGAAAACCCATATTTTCGGCTTATAGGATTTTTGCGAACATCGCACAAAAGTTTGACATTATTTCTGATGAGGCGGTTAAGATAGTCATCAAAAGACGCTCCTTCATAACCGATAGTATAAAAACAAAAGCTTTCATCCTTTGATCGAAATTCATCGATTTTTTCTAAGTCTTCTTCATCCATAACCTCATCTGCTATCTGACTATTAATCGCAAAATATGGGTAATTTTTGTATACATACCGGATAAGTTCATTACCTCTTATCGTACTAAATTCTTCAACAAATGAAAAAATTTTATTCTGTATAGAAGGTGCAATATTGGTACTGTAATCATTATTTTCTGACACCAACTGCCAATAATTATGATTGTTAGCAAGGATTCCCATTTCTACAAGTCGACGTTTGTCAGCATAAGATTGAAAAGAAAAACAACCAAATTTGTAGGGCACAAAATCATAACTGTGCATTTTTTCACGTTGTGTGAATAAAAATAAATATTTTTGAAAATCTGTACTTGAAAGACACCCTCCAAATTCTTGAAGTAGAGTCAATAATATTTTTTGCCGTTTAAATAAAATTTTCCCTTTTATTTTTTCCATATGTTCATCCCAAGACCCCACTCTATCAAATCAAAAGTTTGTACTAAGTTAAAATTTTCTGACACAAATCCAGATAAAAACAAAAAAACGTAGTTTCTTCCTAAGATTTGAGATTATACCATGAAAAAAATTCTAAAAAAACAAGATTGCGGTTATAAATTTCATGCGCTGGAGAAGGCATAACTTATTTACTCTATATTTACTATATTTTAATTTTTTGAAATCCACTGTTTTAAATGGAAGAAGACATTCTCTATCACCTCCATGAGACGAGCAAATTTAAGAAACCATTTTCTAAAGAATTTCGCGCGTCTCAGAGTATGTTTAGAGTCGGATATTTGGTTTTTGTGTAAAAATACTTACAAACGCATCCATAATACGTGAAAAATCAAGCGCTAATAAGAGTATAATGAGTACAATCCATTTCGTATAACGCGACATCACTTTTACACTTTTGTAGGTCATGATGATTTCTTGAAGTATTTCTTTTTCTGCTTCTGTAAGCTCTATATCGTCTTGTGTTTTTTTTCTAGCCATGTTTCCACCCACACAAGCGTTCACCTAGATTATTGTGCTTTAAGATCTCTCTTGCTAAGTTTGAACTGATGGCGTTCAGATCTTGCCGGCTTAAATAAATTGGCAACCAGCCAACACAAGAAGAAGCATATTTATTTGTCGCGCAACCAGTCAGAGAGAGCAGCACGCACATCAGCATCACTTTTTTGATTAACTTCACTTTCCACCTCCAGACGTGTTTTGGCTGCTTTTAAAGCTTTTTCTGTTTGCTTTTGTTGCTCTGCTTTTTTCCCAAGAGTAAAAGCTCTTGCTAATGCAATAAAAAAAGCGACTAAAGCCGCGCCTGTTATCATCAGATTTCTTTTCATCCATAAGATCATAGACGATGCTCCTGAAAGCGTTTAGCAACAAAGAAAATACCAGCACATGCGGCTAAAATCATAATGGTGGCCAAAGCCCATTGGATTGGTCCATTTCCTGCTAATAAGCCTCCAAGCCCAGAAAAAGAACCAATAATCGGTGCAAGGGCTTCGGCTTTGAAAAGCCCTGTTGGTGCTTGCGTTTCTACTGTTTGATAATTGGAGGAAACATAAGCCCCTTTTGCCCATAAGCCTGCTTCTGCTGCACGCCGGTGTGCGAGACCTTCAAGACGCTTCCCGCCTGCTTTGGTCCATTTCTGTAGCTCGGCAGGGACAGCTTCATATTCACCTTGATTGAGCTTTTTTAACAGTGTCGAGTTACAAAAGGCTCCTGTTCCTACATTATAGCAAAACGACACTAACGCCGCGAATTGTTCATCTGTTAATGAAACTGTAACAGCGCGTTCAACGACATTTTCAAATTGTCTTAAATCTTGGCAAAGAAGTTCTTCTGCTTGCTTTTCAGTGATTGTCATGCCTTCGTAAATAAAAGGCTTTCCAGCACTGTTTGTATGTCCATAACCTATTGTCCACACCCCAATGGCATCTTTATAGGCGTTCAAACGCAAACCTTCCCATTGTTTAATAAGTGCTAGTCCTTCTGATGATATTTTTCGCATATGCTTCTCCATAAAAAAAGCTCCGCAAAAAGCAGAGCTGGATTAAAAAATTGACATCTTTCTCATTCGGAAAGATAGCTTGGTTAAGCTTCATGTCGCTTTTTCATTGGAACAAAAGAAGATTTTTTCTCAACTTTTAATTTTTCTCTTGACAAATATTCGTTTATAAACGAATATAACATCATGTTTGAAATACGTCACTACCTTACTTCTGATGGCAAAGACTTGATAGCTGATTGGCTGCGAAAGCTCCGTGATATGCAGGCTAAAACTGCAATTATTCGCCGCCTTAATCGTTTAGAGCAGGGAAACTTTGGCGATTTCAAGCCGCTTCGTGAGGGTGTTCATGAATTGCGTATTAATGTTGGTCCTGGCTACCGAGTTTATTATGTCCAATCTGGAAAGACCGTATTGTTGCTATTATGCGGTGGCAGCAAAAAAACACAAGAGACTGATATCACTCGTGCATGTGCTTGCTGGCGTGATTGGCAAAACCGTGAAGATTAAAGGAGTGCAAAAATGAAAGACCGTAACCATGATGATGCAATGGCAGAAATATTCCGTGATGATCCTGAGTTGGCAGCAGCGACCCTTGATGCAATCCTAGCAGATGGTGATCAGGGTGAGCTGCTTGTAACTCTACGCCAAATGGCCAAAGCTTATGGTGGTGTTCAAGCTGTAGCTAAAGCAGCCAACTTGAACCCAACACAACTTTACCGTACACTTTCAGAAAAAGGTAATCCAGAGTTCCGCAGCTTGAATGCTTTACTGCGTACCATGGGGTTTCGTTTGGCTGTACAGCCTCTTGAACGACCAGTTCCACACGTATAACTTTAGTGTATTAACCCCTCCCCACCTTTAAAGATGGGGAGGAGAGTTCTGTTTTTGAACTTAAGCAACCTTTTTAATGGGGCTCTCCAAATCAGGTTCATAAGCTTTCAACAAAGGCTCCATAATTGGAGGAGGTTTTAAAGACCCAAAATTTGTAATCATTGCTAAAATCCTGAGTGCATTTGGCGATTCATCTTGAAGTTTTAAAATCACAGCTTCTTCTATTGCATTCATGGTCTCAATGAGGGCATTAAAAGTCTTATCTTCAACATCATCACGATCAGAAAACTGATACAATGCCATCCACAAATCACATAAGAAGTCTATACTGGTATTCATTGCACACCTCCATGGATTTGTTCTCTCAAACAAGCTAATCCTTTTGGTGTAATTTTTGTTGAAGGGAGCACCTTTTCTGTACCATCCGGTCTTTGAATGGTGATAGCAGGACAGTCCATGAATCCTTTCTTGATCTTATCTTGATAAGGTAACAGAGGCGCCCCTGGAGCCCGACGATATACCCAATCATGTTTACGCAAGTAATCCGTTAAATCCTTTGGTCGCACTTCAAGCATCTTCGCTGCTTCGATAAGACCGAACAAACCATCAGAACGCTTTAGACCCTCAAGTGCCTCTGCTTTTGGTGCTAATTCTGCAATAACATGATCTTTCTGCTCAATTTGACTTTGTAAATGGTTCAAAACACCAAGTAATGCTTCGGGTTTGGAATAATCAACTTGTGGAGCGGCTATCTGCGGTGTTGCTACTTGTTTCAAAAGCCGTTCACATTTGATAAAGTATAAACGAGCTTCTCTACCTTTCTTATTATTCTCAAGCATCGAAAGTTCTTTAGCTACACTTAAGATCAGGTGATAGTCTTTACGATTGTGACCACCCCTACCTTTGCTCCCCAAAATCGGGGAGCAAACAAAATCTTGGTTTTCTAATAAATTATATTTATTGATACGGTCAGTAATCCAAGTAGAGAAATCTTTTCCTATTTCCAAGAATGCATGTAACTCACGTGCATTTACCGTCTGAACGGTATCGCCATCAATTGTAGCTTTGTGTATGTCGATTAAATATTGTGCCATGATTTGGCTCCTATGTGCTTAAAGGTTTTTGATTGACACTCTATGAAGAGCGCCGGGTGCTCAAAAACACGGCACATAGCCCGTCGTTATGCCTTTCCCAAAGGGTATTGTATAGCATAACTACACCCGACAAATCTATTATATGCGAGTAACATATAATGAGTCAAAGCTTTTAATTGGCGGTGAAAAGACTGTTTCGGCAATCTATCCGCTATGTGTTTAAGGTGTTTTTGAGGCACCTGATTCGATTATTCACATTGTCGCCACAATGTCAAGTGGCAATGTAATGTTTTTATAAAAGTAATCTGTTAAATCT
>NZ_JBHIPW010000087.1:0-1163 GCF_042196265.1 Bartonella sp. AP1QHHD | reverse complement strand
TTGACCACAGACTTGAGAAAAATGGCGTATTTTTGCATTTTCATACACTCTTGCATGACCATAGACACAAGCCTCATCATAGACCCAGCAATTACCATCATGGGATAGGTTAACTTCCTTTTCAATAAAGCCGCCTAAAGACCCCGCCTTTATATCATCAAAATCTTTTAAAGCACGAATGCGATAAAGAGTTATAATATTTCGAGTAAGTGCATGTTTGATTTTTTTGATTTCACTGGTTAATTCGTATTTTTTGCACATAGGGATACCCTCACAATCTAATGTGATAAACGTTTTCTAAAATTTGAAATGGAAAATTGGATTGGAAAGCAGGCGCCCCCACAACGCCCATGCTTTATTTAAGCAGCGTTATTTTCAATAATCTTTACAACGGTATCGTTTTCATAAACCTCACAATTTATGGGAACCCAATATAAATCACTATCTCTTTTTAATCTTGCAGAGCCATAAACATCAGTATGACAGCCCACGCTAGCATTCCCATAAACCTTGCCATAAATTTTAGCAGCGCCACTAACAACAGCATGATCATAAACTACCGCCTTGCTATGAATACGAGCATTTCCTGATAATTTTGCATTGCCATAAACCCGCGCCTGATGATAAACCCAAGCATTATAAGAAAGATGCGCATTGTCATAAACATGAGCATTTGCATAAACGCGGGCACGGTCACATACATGGGCATTGCCATAAACACTACCCATTATAATAGCATTATTAAAAACCTTGGCATTTTCATAAATATGGGCAGGATTTAAAACAAGAGCATTATCATAGATCCAGCAATTGCCATCATGAGAGAGGTTACTTTCATTTTCAATAAAACCACCCAAGGCACCAGCCTTAACATCGTCAAAATCCCTTAATGCTTGGATGCGATAAAGAGTTTGATTATTAAATACACGTGTCTCATTTGTGAGTGCAAACTTTTTTTGCATAGCACAATTCCTTTATAAATAGATTTGAATTTTAGAATGAAATGTTTAAAGAGGGGCGCCCCCGCCGCGCCCGCGCGTCATTTACACAGTTGTAAAAACAATATCACCAGTGATAACGGGTTCTTTATAATTGCCACCAATTTTGGTATCACCACCAATCTCAGTATAGCCAATTACCTTGGCATTGCCATAGACATGAGC